>NZ_QTVH01000019.1:0-45329 GCF_003435975.1 Clostridium sp. AF36-4
CAGGTCACAGGTGTAGTCTGTCTAATACTTTCCGACAGTAAATTTACCCCATCCCCAACAACTTTCAGTTTGAAAAACTGACTATCATTATGGTATAATAGAAATATACAAATCGGAATTTTGCGGGGTGAATCTGATATATGAAATATTGGGAAATCTGCTGACATCAGCAGATTTTATCACGTGAGAAAGACAAGAAACGGTAAATAATTTCAGGACACTATCTCGCTTTTTTTGAACATAAATTGCGAGGTTGCTACAAAAGATATCCTTTATAAATAATTAGGAGATGAAGTATGGATTGGATAAATAGACTTAATAGTGCAATCAATTATATGGAAGAACATATAAAGAATGAGATTGATATGGAAGAGGTTGGGAAAATAGCAGGCTGTTCTTCGTATCACTTTCAGAGAATGTTTACATATATGGCAGATATTACGTTGTCGGAATATATTCGCAGAAGGAGAATGTCACTTGCGGCAGTTGATTTGCTTTCAGGTGAAAAGGTAATTGATGTGGCTCTCTCTTACGGATATGACTCGCCGACGGCTTTTAACAGAGCTTTTAAGAATATTCATGGGATTGCCCCTTCCAAAATATCAGAGGAAGGAGTAAATATTAAGTCTTATCCTCCAATTCATTTCCATATATCAATTAAAGGAGAATGTGAAATGAATTACAGAATTGTCAAAAAGGGGATGCGGACAAAATCCTGGACCTGAAAAAATGAATCAGGAGGGTTAATTAATATGTATTCCTACGAAGACAGAATGCGTGCTGTAAAGTTATATATTCAGTATGATTGTAGTTTTGGATCGGTTAAGAATGAATTAGGGTATCCTAATCATCATGAAACATTACACCAATGGTATCTTGAATATAAAGAAAAGGATGATCTAAAACAAAAGAGTACCAGAAAACCAAAGTTTTCTGATGAGCAACGTGCAAAAGCTATACAACACTATTTTGAGCATGGACGTTGTGTATCTAGAACAGTTCGTTTGCTTGGATATCCATGTCGTACCTTGCTAAAACAATGGATTTGCGAAGAGTATCCTAATGAATTTCCACCTTGTTCTCAAGGAGTTTCTTTGATAAGATTAACTGAAGAACAGAAGGAGCAAGCAGTAATGGATCTATGTACACGAGAAGGAACTGCACATGCTGTAGCAGACAAATATGGTGTCGATCGTTGCTCGTTATACAATTGGAAAAATCAGCTCCTTCCAGAGGGGAGTCCATCAAAAATGCCTAAGAGAAAGAAAAATATTACTGCTCAAACTAAATCAGATCAAATAGCTGAACTTACCAGTGAAGTAGCTGCGCTTTCTGTTGAGGCTGAAGAACTAAAAAAACAAGTCTACCGTTTGAAACTGGAAAAGGATGCATTGCAAAAAGCAGCAGAAATTATAAAAAAAGACCAGGGCATCAGTCTTGAAACCCTTTCAAATAGGGAAAAGGCTATGGTGATTGATGCCCTTAGAAATACATATAGCCTTAAAGAATTATTGCCTGTGTTTCAAATAGCTAAGAGTAGTTATTGCTACCAAAGAAAGGCATTACAATCACCTGACAAATATGAGGATGCACGTGAGCAACTTCGTATTTCTTTTACTGAATCGTATGAATGTTACGGATATCGACGTTTGTACATCTGTGTAAAGAAACCAGATGGAAGCAACTATTCAGAGAAGGTGATTCGACGATTAATGCAAGAAGAAAACCTAGTTGTAAAACGAACTAAGCGTAAAAAATATAGTTCTTATCAAGGTGAAATCACTCCCGCTGTTGAAAACTTGCTTCAGAGAGATTTTCATTCAGAAAAACCGAATGAAAAATGGATTACAGATATCACAGAATTTCATATTCCGGCTGGGAAAATTTATCTTTCTCCTATTGTTGATTGTTATGATGGTTTGCCTGTATCATGGACTATTGGAACATCACCTAATGCTGATTTAGTTAATACTATGTTGGATGCGGCTATTGCTACATTAGGCGACGATGAACATCCTATTGTACATTCAGATCGTGGGGCACACTATCGCTGGCCTGGATGGATTGAAAGAATGGAAAAAGCAGGGCTTACTAGATCAATGTCCAAGAAAGGATGCTCACCAGATAATTCGGCTTGTGAGGGATTTTTCGGTCGCTTAAAAAATGAGATGTTTTATGATAGAACTTGGACTGGAGTAAATATAAATGAATTTATTGAGATGCTTGATCGTTATATCCATTGGTATGCAGAAAAACGGATTAAGATATCTCTTGGAGGATTAAGTCCATTACAATATAGAAAGGCTCAGGGAATTGCGGCGTAGGTCTTAGCCTCCGCTACTATGGACTATCTATTTCCCGACAGCCCCGACAGCCCCATCAGCAATTGAACACCGCAGATGGCGTTGTTTGATTTTAAAACTTTTTTAATATGGCTATGTTGCTTGTTGAAAGCGAAAATGCAAAGATACTTCGTCAAATAATGTTGGATATCGTGATTGATTTTGTGAATCAAAGAACAGGTGGTTCTACAAAATATATCAGTCAAAGAGATCAAGATTTTATAAGTGCATTTCTACAAGAGGAGAACTATCGTAGAGAGTTTACGGATGCATTGAGAATTATGTTGATATGGGAAATAGTAAATATGCTATTTATACAGACAAAATTTATCAAAGTATTTTCAAAGAAAAGCCCCCAAATATAAGAAAATATTGCATCTTTCAAAGAAAGATAATGCGAGAAATACGATGTATTCAGAAGTGTTGGATTTAATCGCATCTTATGAATGTGGATTGGCTGCAATGATTAAAGACCAATCAGAGCAACTTGGACGTAAGTTAAATAACTGGGAAATGTCCAATTTATTCAGTTCATTTGAAACTTTACCTTTATGGAAACCTTTAATAGTAAGAGCCAGAACAAAGATGGCAAGTCAAGATATATTGTTTTTCAGATGGAAACAAAAGAATAGCTATAACTCTAACGGCTATGTTTTTGTTAAAAAATGGGTATATGGCAGTTGCAAATGTGTATTCTAGAGAGATGGAGAATATCAGTTATCATGTGGTGCAGGACATATAGATGAAAAACTATTGCGTAGGATTCTTGAGGCCATATTAAATTATACATATGATACAGATGAAGAATTGAAACTGCACATTTTTAATGCAATTTCTGTTGATGAGGAATATTATTAATAAGCAGTAATTGAAAAACTATTATATCAAAAAACTGCACAAGGACTAGATTGGTTTTTTGATTGAGGGGAACTGATCTACTATTGAAAATAGTCCTGCAAAGGAGTATAATGTCTTTTGTAAAGGGGGTTCTTGTTATGAGAATGAAAAGAATACTTAAAACATTGATTGTATCGCTTTTTTTTAGTTTTATAACATTTACAAATATTGAGGCAGCAGAAAATCCATATGTATATTCATACTATTCCGACAGTGGTAAGCTGTGTTATAATTGTACATATTATGCATGGAAAAGAACTTACGATGTAACAGGTGTTGCTTTACCCGGGTTTAAGGGACATGCAAAGGGATGGTATCAAGGTGCGGTAAATGCTGGGTATACAGTAAGCAGTGTTCCTAGAGTCAATTCTGTCGCTGTTTGGACAGATTCGAGTTTTGGTCATGTAGCATTTGTTGAATCAGTATCGGGAAATAATGTAACAATAAGTGAGGCTGGAACGAACGATGGAGCAACTTCGTATTCTTGCAATACATATACAAAGGAAACATTAAATAATAGATGGGGACAAACGCTGTTAGGCTATATATATGTGGGCAACAGTAGTTCATCTACTGGTATTCCAGCGGCAGTAACAAATCTGCGAAGCGAAAAGACAGTATACAATTCAAAAGAAAGTATAACATTTTCTTGGGATTCTTCATACGGTACACAGAATTATTGGGTGTATTTATGGAAAGATGGAGTGCAATTATACGCACTTGATTGTGGTACAAATACGACGTTTACATCTGCACCGACGGCACCAGGTAAATATACATTAGCAATTCGACCGGGTAATGTTAATGGTTTTAATGAATCTAGCAAGAGTTATTCATTTATTGTAACGGATAGTATTCCAGCGGCAGTAACAAATCTGCAAAGCGAAAAGACAGTATATAATTCAAAAGAAAGAATAACATTTTCTTGGGATTCTTCATACGGTACACAGAATTATTGGGTGTATTTATGGAAAGATGGAGTGCAATTATACACACTTGATTGTGGTACAAATACGACGTTTACATCTGCACCAACGGCACCAGGTAAATATACATTAGCAATTCGACCGGGTAATGTTAATGGTTTTAATGAATCTAGCAAGAGTTATTCATTTATTGTGACGGATAGTATTCCAGCGGCAGTAACAAATCTGCGAAGCGAAAAGACAGTATATAATTCAAAAGAAAGTATAACATTTTCTTGGGATTCTTCATACGGTACACAGAATTATTGGGTGTATTTATGGAAAGATGGAGTGCAATTATACGCACTTGATTGTGGTACAAATACGACGTTTACATCTGCACCGACGGCACCAGGTAAATATACATTAGCAATTCGACCGGGTAATGTTAATGGTTTTAATGAATCTAGCAAGAGTTATTCATTTATTGTAACCGATAGTACTGTGAATGAGGAAGAGATTGCGCAGAATAAGTCGCAGAGCACCATAAATACCACCACTACCGATGAAGCCACAGGAAAGGCAACTTTGCCAGAAGGCCGGGTATGGCAGGATGCCAATAAAGCAAAGGGAACTTATAGAGTGACAGCATCTGACCCTACAAAGGGTACAGTAACTTACCTTGCACCACTGGATAAAAAACAGGCTACAGTAACCATTCCGGCTACAGCAACCATTGATGGTGTGACATACAGGGTAACTGCAATCGAGAAGAATGCATTTAAGAATAATAGATATATTAAGAGAGTAATTATCGGAAACAATATTATTACAATTGGTGACGATGCATTTTATGGCTGTAAGAAACTTGAGAACGTGAATTTTGGTGAGAATGTTAAAATAATCGGAAATAAAGCATTTTGTAAGTGTGTAACACTTGCTAAGGTTACGATTCCATCGAAGGTTAAGACCATTGGTAAGCAGGCATTCTACGCTTGTAAGAAATTAAAGTCTGCAACCATTGGAAAGGGTGTAGCCAAGATTGGTTCAAAAGCCCTCTATGGATGCAGTAAGATGAAGACGCTTACAATCAAGTCTTCGAAGTTAACCGCAAAGAAGATTGGCAGCAAAGCATTTTCTAAGACACCAAAGAAGATGACGGTAAAAGTACCGAAGAAGAAATTCAAGGCCTACAAGAAAATGCTTATCAAACGTGGTGTGAACAAGAAAGCAAAGTTCAAGACGGTACAATAAGGATTGAATTAGATACAGTGGAGCAATATGCGTTGTTCCGCTGTGTTTTTCATAGTCGCGACAACAATTTCGTAGATGGCACATCGGACCTTTAGGTCAATTCTCATCTTTTGTTAGAGTAAAACAATGAATGCTGTTAATATGGAAATCTTGATAATTTTTTTAGGCATTTCCTGATTTGTGTATTTGGAACATCAGCTTCTTTTAATATAAGCATGTATGTAATTGCTCTGAGTAATTCGGCATCAAGAAATGTGTTATGGGAGAGCGTGTGTTCTTTATTACCATGATCTAATGCATTGCCCCCTTTCTCGTTTTTTATTCCACCCATCATTTAGATGGGTGATTTTGATTAATCGATTGCATTTTTAATATCGTTTTTAATTTCCATATTTTCCAATGCATATTGTAGAGCTATACTAATAAGTTCATTTCTAGAACGATTTGTTTTAGCTGAAAGTTTATTATATTCTTCTTGCAAAGTGGCATTTGGCACAACTGTAGAAAAAGATGTTGCGGAAACTATTGATGATTTTCAAGAAGAGTTAAAAAAATTAGAGACAGATATTGATACTTACGAAAAGTATAAAAAAAACCTAACAAAGTTAAAGAATTTTATATCAAAGTCTATAATATGAATAGTACATTGAGTACTAAATTAAAAGAATATGCTGCAAATTATGCTGAATTGATTGTTTTTTGCAACCCCTAAATACCTAAAAGGAAGCATTTAGAATTGTGGGAATTTCGATGCCACTTCAGAGGGAAGTGGAAAAGAATTTTGAGATGGTTCCCCAAATGTGGGGAAAAGCTCATATGGATGGAAGTATTCAAAAACTGCTTGGCATAATGGGTAAAGATATGCCGGGCATATTAGGTGTTAGTATGTGTAATGACGAAGAAGAATGGAAATATTACATTGCTGTTGCCAGCACACAAAGTATTCCGGAGGGTATGGAGGAAAGCATAGTACCCGCTTTTACATGGGCGGTATTTTCAAGTGAGGGAGAAGGGACTTCAATTCAGGATTTAGAACGTCGCATTGTAACAGATTGGCTTCCTACATCAGGATATGAATATGCAGACGGACCGGATGTGGAAGTATACTTAAATGCAGATCCGATGAATATGAAATATGAAGTATGGATTCCTGTTGTAAAAAAATAGAGGGAGGTATATGAAGATGGCAATAACATATGATGACTTTCTCAAAGTCGTAGAAACGAATAATCTTCCATTTGTTAATGAAGTACATAAATTATTTTTGGACAATGGATGTAAAATGGAAATTAAAGAGGCAAAGCAGGGATATGTAGTTACATATGCTCACATAAAAGATAAGAAAAAAATAGCACTTATGAATTACGTTTTTCGTAAGAGCGGAATGCTTGTCAGAATTTATGCAAGGCACATACATATGTATCAGACACTGCTAGATTCCATTCCGGAAGAGATGAAGAAGAATGTGATGAAGGCGGGCGATTGTAAAAGACTGACCGGAGTGTCTGAATGCAGTCCGACATGTACTGCTGGTTACGATTTCATGATGGATGGTGTGAATTACAAGAAATGTAAAAACAGTGCCTTCTTTTGGATAGTGAACGCTGATAGTATGGAACATATTAAGAAGATGTTTATAAAGGAACTGGAGTTGGTTGATGTTGATTAATCTGGAAATGATATTAGCAAATCAGCGAATTGATGTTATAGGAGCGTGAGAATATGGCAATGTGGAATCCGTGGAGAGGTTGCAAAAAATGTAGTGAAGGCTGTTTACATTGCTATATTCATAAAGGTGATGCTAAACGAGGTGTTGACACAAATTCTATTGAAAAAACAAGGGATTTTGATAGACCGATACGGCAACTGAAAAATGGTAACTATAAGCTGAAGTCAGGAATTGTTTATACTTGTTTTTCAACTGATTTCCTGATTGAAGAGGCAGATGAGTGGCGCTATGAATGTTGGCAAATGATTAAAACTCGTCAAGATTGTACCTTTCTGTTTCTTACAAAGCGAATTGAGAGATTTATGGAATGTATTCCTGATGATTGGAACGGTGGATATGATAATGTAGTTGTATGCTGTACGATTGAAAATCAGAAAAATGCAGATAAAAAGCTTTCTGTGTTTAAGGACTTGCCAATTAAACATAAGTGCATAACTGCCCAACCGTTACTGGAATCAATCAATATAGAACAATATCTCGATGATATTGAACTTGTGGTAGTTGGCGGAGAGTCAGATTATAATGCAAGACCCTTTGATTATTCTTGGGTACTTCATATCAGAGAACAGTGTATTGGTAAAAATGTATCCTTTGAATTCAGACAATGCGGAACAAATTTTATTAAAGATGGCAAGCAATATAAACTACAAACAAAGGATTTGTGCAGTCAAGCAAGGAAAGCAAATATCAACTTTAGAGCTAACAGTTAAACAATGTGGTGACAAGAAACTTCCAGTTTGTAGATGCAAATACATAGTAAAAAGGACAATTATGAACCAACTAAATAACATTTCAACCCCAAAGGGAAGAAAGGTATTTTCAAGAAGAATACTTTTCTTCTCTTTTTTTATTTTAGCAGTCATTGCTTTGGCTCTGGGACTTTGGTTTTAGTAATGCAGGCGCAGATGGTGGCAGAATCTCCGAATCTGTATATTGCCAATCTGCCGAAAGAACAGCAGGAATCAAAGGATTTTGTGCGTTGTATCTGCCTGGACAATAATCAGAAAAGAGGGTGGGCGGAACTATTGCAGAAAAACTGGAAAACGATTTTATATCTGTTAGATGAGGCTCAGTTTGTGGATGCGGACACACCGCCGAAACTGGATCTGCGTATGGAAGAACTGGTAAAAAAGAAGCCGGATCATCCGGCTGTAAAAGCCTATCAGCGATACCGGGGAGGTCCGGATGAAACGATCCGTTCTGTCATTATGACCGTAAATGCCCGTATGCAGCCTTTCGATAATGAGGAACTGTTGGAAATCTTTTCATCCAATGACATTCCGTTGGATGAGTTTGGAGTAGGAATTGACGGAGACAAGAAAACAAAAAGCAATCTGTTTATCATTATCCCGGATGACGATGACACCTTTAATTTCGTGCCGGGCATGGTTTACACGCTGCTTTTTCAGGAGTTGTACCGTCAGGCAAGATTCTTTGGAGGAAAGCTGCCGATGGATGTCGGTTTCTGGCTGGATGAAATGGCAAATATCAAGATGCCGAATAACTTTGATAAGATTCTTTCGACCTGCCGGAGCCGAGGTGTGTACTGTGTACCGATTTTACAGTCTCTGGCACAGTTAAAAACACTTTTTGCGGATGGTGCATGGGAGGGAATTGTGGGGATCTGCTGCAGGCACAGGCTCCGGAAGAAGTGATAAAGTCAATTATCCGCCCGGAGATAGAGGAAGGACAGGTACTGCAGAAAAAGAAGATGTGGATGGAGATGGAAGGAAAGTGATTTGGATTATAAAGATTATGCATCTATACCGATTGCAAATAATATTGCAACAGCGAATTTTCTGATTCGTTCTACACTTGTGAATGAACAGTATTCACATCAGATTGTAAAATTTAAAAATACTGTAGATGTCAGAGTAAAAGATATGCAGTGATATGTTATTTCACAACAAAAAAAGGTCGGTTTACAACATGTCGGCTAGCTATTAAAAGACTTTTTCCGATATAATAAATATAATTGTATGTAAGTAAGGAAGTGACAAGATGCAAATAGCAATCTGCGATGATGAAAAATCTATAGGATTGATATTAGAAGAAAAAATAAAGAAATTATTACCGGATGCAGTAATAGAAAAATATTTATCTGGTGATGAATTGATTGCAAGTGGTTGTAAGCCGGATATTCTATTTTTAGATATTCAGATGCCAGGAATGGATGGAATGGAAACGGCAAGGCTTCTGCGTCAGAAAAATGAAAGAATGGTATTGATATTTGTAACTGCTGTGGAGGAGTATGTTTTTCAGGCATTTGATGTTGCAGCATTTCATTATCTGGTGAAACCATTTTCCGATGAAAAATTTGAGGAAGTTGTGAAACGTGCGGTCAGAAGCATTGAACAATATTCTGAAAATCAATCGGATGAAAAATACATGATGGTGCAGTCCGGAGGAAGTCATATGAAAGTGTTTTTGAAGGATATTGTGTATGCTGAGGTATATAACCGAAAAGTCATTATCCATACACGGGATACGAATATTGAATATTATGGAAAATTGCAGGAACTGAGTGAAATTGCGGGAGCAGATTTTTTTCGTACACACAGAGCTTACCTCGTACATTTCAAATATGTTCAGAAATATGATGCAAATTGTGTGACGATGGAAAATGGAACTGCACTGATTGCAAAGCAGAATTATCCTGAGTTTGTAAAACAATATTTGAAATATAATCAGAGGAAAGGAAAAGAAATCGGATGAGTTTGGTAGAAAAATGCTGGATGGTTACATCGAAAATTTCTGTTATTGCACTCCTTATGATTACAGGAATTTATTTTGGAAAATTTGTTTGTCCTTATATAAAAAAGAAAAAAGGGGCTGTGGCAGTCAGTATTGTTTATATTACGATTATGCTTGTTTTATATATGATTCCGCCACAGATTGACAATTTTTCCGCATATCTGATTGGAGTTATAGCAGCATTTCTTACAATGTATGTAGAGGACAGAAAAAATATATATCAGAAAATATTTCTTGCAATTACGTTCTTTTCTATCCGATGGTTAACGGTTGCAATGGCAGACAGATTTGATGATCTTGTTACAAAAGCACTTGTATTTCGGAATATGGATGCAGAAAAAGTGTGGTTGCAATACGGACTATATGTTGGAACCAGAGTTTTGGATCTTGTACTTTGTATTGCTTTTATTGCGATTGCAATAGGACTAATCAATAAAGCGTATATATACAAAAAAGATGAAATGAGCGTCAAAGAGATGGTAATGCTTATTATACCTTCACTTGTAGGCGTCACCGGGTATGGCATTTTACAATATTATCTCATGATATACGAAAGAGATACTGGAAAGAACTTGATTGATACATATGAATTTTATGGAGCTTTAAGCTTTTTACACTATCTGATTTCCATAGTTGCTATTCTTGTTGTGATTGTAATGTTTCAAAACTGGAAAGAGATGCAGGAAGAACAGCGGGGACAAGAGCTGGTATTAAATCAGATCAGTGACATGAAAAAGCATATCGAGGAAGTTGAAAAGTTGTATCGGGATATCCGCTCCATGCGACATGATATGGGAAATCATATACAGACACTGGAACATCTGGTGGCACATAATAATATGGATGATGCTACAGAATACTTGGAACATCTGAAAAATGAATGGGACGAGGTATCTCCGGAAATAAAGACAGGAAGTCCGGTGATTGATGTCATTTTGATGGAAAAGCTGAGAGAAGCAAAAGAAAGGCAGATTCGGTTTATATCAGACTTTCATTATCCGCAGAATACGAAGTTAAATGCATTTGATCTGAGTGTGATCATGAATAATGCCTTGAATAACTGTATGGAAAATGTAAGTGGAGATGATCCATATATCAGCATTTCTTCTTTTCAGAAAAACAGTATCTTTATGATAACCATAAAAAACAGTTTTGAGGGTCAGCTTAATTTTGATGATAGCGATTTGCCAGAAACAACCAAATCTGGGAGGGAACATGGAATGGGTCTGAATAACATTCGCCGAGTTGCCAGAATGTATATGGGAGATATATCTTTGGAGCAGGGAAATGAGGAAGTAATCCTTAGCATTATGATGCAGGTAGAATAAAGAAATAAATTGACACTATGTATTTTGTAAATTACAGAAATATGTAGTGCTTTTTTGAAGCTTCACAACGAAAAAAGGGCGGTTCACAACATCGCGGTTTATTGTGAAGAAAGATATGCCGAAAGAAAAAATAAAGAGAAATCATGTTATACAGATTTTCAGGAAACGGATTTCAGAGTATTAGTTTAAGGAGGACAACGAAATGATGAAAATTAATGGATTTAACGGAACGAATACGCAGACAGGAGCAATGGGAATGGCACAGGCGAATGATTCTGTGAGCAAAAATATTCAGAATCAGATTGCAAATGCACAGCAGAAATTGCAGGACTTATCATCAAATGAAGAACTGTCATTAGAGGATAAGATGAAGAAACGTCAGGAGATACAGCAGGAAATTACAAATCTCAATCAACAGTTAAGACAGCACCAGATTGAACATAGAAAGGAACAGCAGAGAAAAAAATCATCTATGGATGATATGGTGGCTGGTACAAAAAATACATCTGCAAAGAAAGGAACAGGCTTGTCACAGGCAGGTATGCGGGCAATGATTTCCGCAGAATCATCTATGAAGCAAGCAAAAGTGCAGGGTAGTATGGCAACACAGATGGAAGGAAGAGCCGGTGTGCTTGAGTCTGAAATCAAGCAGGATGCTGGAAAAGGCAATACCGAAAAGAAAGAAGAAGAACTGGCAGATTTGCAGGCAAAAGCGCAGTCTGCAACAGCAGCACAGATGTCCTCACTTTCAGATGCAAATAGATCCATGGAAGAAGCATCAAAGGCAGACAACAGTACAGATGCAGCAGAAACAAAGAAGGATCAAACTCAGAAAGCAGAGATTACACAGGAAAATGCAGATACGACAACAGATGCATCAGAGAATGCAGGTGTCAAAACAGAAACAGCAGAAATAATAAAAAATCCAGCATCAGAAAGTGGACAGTCGGTAGTATATACACCGATAGATATACGTTTATAGTTCAGAAAGGAGGCTGGTGTTATGTCAGAAATCAAAAGTTTTAGTGATTATACAAGTAAATATAACAGCAATGCAGATTTTTCAGCTTTGTTTAGTGGAATATGCCGGTATACAGTATTCCTTATCCACAGATAAAAAAGATAGCGGCACTAAAAAATCATATATGGGGATTGTAAGAAAAGAAGAAATCGGATATAGTAAAAACAGTTATCAAATCTGAAACAGGTCACAGGTGTAGTCTGTCTAATACTTTCCGGCAGTAAATTTACCCCATCAATGACGGCTTCAGGCTCGATTTTGCTTAGCATGTAGTCGTATCCGCGTAAGAATTCCTTCTTGTTTTGCTTACTCTGATTAACCGCCAAAATGTTTGCCCCTGCCAAATAAAGCTCGTTCATAACCGAACTGAGAACTCCGGCATTGTCCTGAAGCTTGGCATTGATTGTTGTGGCATCATCCCCCTGCTCGCTGTACTCAAATATTTTATCCTTATATTTATAGTATGCCGAGCAAGATATTCCTGCCATCTTTATAGCCTGCGATGCGTTTGCCGCCTCTCCCGACTGCAAATAGCCCTTTGCCTCAATCACTTTTACATAAACTTCCGGCAAAACAGACATATCTAGAAGTAAATAATTAACTTTTCCCATAGTGTACACCACCTGTAGGCAGTTGTATTACTGTGAAAAACACTTTGTTGTATATATTTCGTTCTATTTTGGACTAATCATCCTTGTATTCTCTGTTCAACGGAAAAGTAACTGTCATAACAGTTCCCTTTTCTGTACTTTCTTCTGCCTGTACTTTGCCACCGTGAATATCAGCAATTTCCCAAACCAAAGAAAGTCCAAGACCCACACCGCCATTTTCTCTGCTACGGGATTTATCCACACGGAAGAACGGCTGAAAAATACTTTCTTTATACTTTTCTGGTATTCCGCAACCTGTGTCGGCAACCCTGACAACAAGATCGTCACCATCCTGAGAAACAGAAACACGCACAGTTCCGTCAGGGCGGTTATACCTGATTGCGTTTTCCGTCAAATTAAAGATCAAACGATAAATCAAGGTGTCACTGCCCACCATAGTGCCGGTGCCGTCACATTCAAGAGTGACCCCTTTTTTCTCTGCCACAGGAGAAAGGTCGGCAAGAATTTCCTCAATCATCGGTGCAAGCTCAATGCAGTCATTACACGGCACAGTTCGAAGCTCGCTCATTTCAAGCAAAGTCTTTGTAACCTGCGACATTCGCCCTGTTTGTTCCTGCAATAATTTGAGGAAGTCGGCACTTTCGGCATCTAAATCAGGATGCTCAACAGAAAAAAGTTCAAGTTGTGCCTGAAGCAATGCAAGAGGGGTGCGCAATTCGTGTGCGGCATTGCCGGTGAACTGCCGTTGTGCCGTGAACCCCTCGTCAAGTCGGTCAAGCATCTGATTAAAAGAAATGCTGAATTGCTTGAACTCGGCAGGCACATCATCGGTTATCTTCATATCGGTCAAGTTATTCGGCTGAACATTTTCAACCCTTGAAGCAAAGGTGTGCAAAGGCTTCAATGCTCTGCCACTGACAAAGTATGCCAAAACACCGCCAAGCAATGTTACAACCGCTGTTATGCACCAATTTGTAGTGGAAAACGACTCCTGCGCACCGTTAACTATAATAGTTACTTCTTGGTCAAGGTCGGCACTTTCAGGGTCAAAAAATTCCTGCTCACCTTTATACGAATCGCTGTTAGCAGAAATGTCACTGCCGATAGAATCCATATAATGTCTGCCCGAATAACCGATAAGGGAATTCATAGACACGCAGGTTATACCTATAAGTATAGCAGTCATCAAAGTGATACGCCATTGAAGAGATATTTTTTTCATTCTTCTTCCTCCATTACATAGCCCTCACCGATACGATTGCGAATCGGGTCATATCCAAGAGAAGTGCGAAGTTTCTTTCTCAAAGCAGAAATATGTACCCTTATCGAATTGCTGAAATTGTCAACGCTATTGTCCCACACATGTTCAATAAATTCTTCCTGACTTATGGGGCGACCTCTGTTTACCATAAGATATTCAAGTATGCCTGTTTCCTTGCGGGTCAACGGCAAAGGTTCACCTCCGACAATAGCCTTGCGAGATTTTGTGTCAAACGAAACATCACCGCAGGTCAGCACAACATCATTTTGAGTGAACTGTCGGAGGGTAAGACTGCGAATCCTTGCAGCAAGTTCTTCCAAATGGAACGGCTTTGCCAAATAATCGTTTGCACCTGCATCCAAACCGTCAACCTTATCAGACACTTCACTACGGGCAGACAAAATCAGCACCTTTGTGTCACGGTCGGTTTTTCTGAGTGTTCTCAAAACAGTCATGCCGTCAGCACCCGGTAAATTCAAATCAAGCACAACGAGGTCAAAGTTATCGTCAGCAAGCATTTGCATTGCGGTTATTCCGTCATAGCAACAGTCAACGCTATAAGCAAGACGCTTCAAGCTACGAGCGATTGTTTCACACAATATTCTTTCGTCTTCAACAACTAAAATGTGCATAAAAACTCTCCTTGCTTTAAAGTATATTTATAATTATAGCACAAAAACATAAAATCTGTGTTAAATTTCTGTTCTTAACGAAAATTTTATATCCGATGTGCTACAATGACGCTAGAAAATGAAAGGAGTGATTGAATTGACCAGAGCAAAAAAGGCTTTATCACAGGCAGTACTGCTTATTTCGGGAGCTATTATGCTCGGCTTCGGCGCAATGCGTGGCGAAACTGAAACCGTTTTGAGCAAGGCAATCAGGCTTTGTTTGGAGTGTGTAGGAATTGGATAAAAAGAAAACAAAGAATAAAAACCATAATAAGAAAAAATATACGGCATCAAACCAATTAGCCAAATTCCGAGGGTGGATTCAGGCAGGAGCAACTCTGCTGACAAATATTCATCTGCCAAACTTTTTTAAAGGCGAAATTTATCAAGGCAAAGGCAAGGCCGTTTGTGTGCCGGGTCTGAACTGCTATTCCTGTCCTGCCGCATCGGGTGCTTGCCCAATCGGCTCATTTCAGGCGGTAGTCGGTTCGTCAAAATATAAGTTTTCCTATTATATAACAGGATTTCTCATTTTGTTGGGAGTTCTGCTCGGACGCTTTATCTGCGGATTTTTGTGTCCGTTTGGTTGGTTACAGGATTTGTTGCACAAAGTCCCGACCAAAAAGTTTTCAACAAAAAAACTCAAGCCACTGACATATATCAAATATGCAGTACTGCTGTTGGCAGTTGTTTTATTACCGGTGCTCATAGTAAATGATTTGGGGATGGGCGATCCATATTTCTGCAAATATATATGTCCGCAAGGTGTGCTTGAGGGTGCGTTGCCACTTTCGGCAGTCAACGAAGGTATCCGTTCGGCATTGGGACAACTGTTTTCGTGGAAACTTGTTGTGCTGATTTCGGTAGTCGTTTTGAGCGTGCTGTTTTACAGACCGTTCTGCAAATGGATTTGCCCACTCGGTGCATTCTATGCACTGTTCAACAAGGTTTCGCTGTTTGGGATGAAGGTAGACGAGCACAAATGCGTTTCGTGCGGTAAATGTGCAAAGGTGTGCAAAATGGATGTTGATGTTACAAAAACACCTAACAGCACCGAATGTATCCGATGTGGAAAGTGCATAAGTGCCTGTCCTACCGAAGCGGTTAGCTTTCAATACGGCTTTGGCTTGTTTAGAAAAACAGTAGACGAAAACGCAAAAATTGAAAACAAAACAAACAAAAACGAAACAATAAAGGAGGAATAATTATGAAATTTTCAAAAATTTTAACAGTAGTATTATTAGTTTCTGTATTGGCAATCAGCCTCATTGCTTGCTCAACATCAAAAAACAACAAAGACGAAAAACAGTCAATAGATTCAAGTATTTCAACCTTGATGGCAACAGAACCGAACAGCGCTGACGAGGCTTCAAAGCTCCACAATCAGCTTATGGAAAAAGAAAACGAAATCTTGTCAACAGACAAAGCTCTTTGGGAAAAAGTATTTATGGCTTCAAACAAAGACAATCCAATGATTGAGGACGGCACAAACTACGGTGACTTCCTTCTCAAGACAATTGAGGGTGCAAAGGACCAATTCACAGATGAGGAATACAAAAAACTCGTTGCCGGTGCAGAACAAATCAAGGAAATTGAGGGCAAACTCACAATCTTGGAGCAAAAATATCCTGAATGTGCAAATGCACCTTCAAACGGTGACAGCGTTCCGGCTGACAGCAACGGCGTTATTTCAAACGGCGGTGGCGCAACAAGTTTTCCGTCATTCGACGGCAAGGACCTTGATGGCAACGATATAAAGAGCAGTGACTTTTTCAAAAGCAACAATGTAACAGTTGTTAACTACTGGTTCAGCACTTGCAAGCCATGTGTCGGCGAACTTCCGGAATTAGAAGCACTCAACAAGAAACTTGCTGAAAAAGGCGGTCAGGTTGTCGGCATCAACACATTCACAATTGACGGGGACAAGACAGCAATTTCAGAAGCAAAGGACATCCTTTCAAAGAAAGGTGTAACATACAAGAACATTTGGTTTGATTCAAACAGCGATGCAGGCAAGTTCACATCAGGCATTTTCTCTTACCCAACAACATATGTTGTCGACAAGAACGGCAACATTGTAGGCGAGCCAATCGTTGGTGCAATCACTGAAAAAAATCAAGCAAAGACACTTGAAAAACTCATAGACCAGGCTTTACAGGTCAAATAAGAATAAAGCATAAAGTGATAACCTCTCTCGAATTGAACTGCCCCAAGTTGTGCAGACAGCACAAAAAAACAGGTCTATGGTAGAATAATTAAATTTTAAGCAACAAACTGATTTCGTTTTTCTAACGGAGTCAGTTTTGTTTGAATACGGTAATTGTTGTGCGAGATTGAGAACAAATTAAAAACTATTATATCTGGTAGTCTTCAGGAATATTTTGGTACATCTTGGCTAGTTAAAGGCCTTCCTAAAAACACCTATACCAAGGCAAAGAAGCTAAGACACAATGAATTCTTAGATTGAGTGCAATTAAGAATAAACTATCCAAGGAATCATATAGTGTTCCAGTTGACGAATATAGTTATGTAAGAAGTGTTTACGACTGGATTATCTCAGAAATTTACAATAGTAGACAAGTGTAATATTGTAAATTTTAAGAGGATAAAGAAATTCAGCAAATCTACATCCAATTTCAATAAAATCAATTTTGTGATAAAAACATACCGTCTAGACAGCTACTTTTTTAGCTATTATCCAAAAGACACATAATATATAGGCTCGAATGGTGAAAGTGCCCATTTGGGTCTATTATTGTATGAATTCATGCGTTACAACCAGAGCAAGATCCACCCATGTAATACAGTATTGTCATTTTGACAATTTTGCATTACTTACATTCAATTAACCGAAAAAATAAAAATTTTTAATCAAGAGCCTGTGGAAAAGAAAATCCAGGCAGATCATTTCGAGCAGCTTGCAACAAATGGCGGGAATATGACAGTGCTGGAACTGGTTGAAAAATATACATCAACCAAAACTGGTGTCAGACCTACTACAGTTAGAAGGACCTTTCTTTCTGAAATCATCTTCTTTATCTATTTCGAAATAGAAATTTGTGCAATCGAAATAGGTGTGCGAAGTATCAAAATGATAGAGCTGATGAATCTGATGATTGTAGATTTCGATAATCTTTTCGTACTCGCAGCCAATATATTCGAGGCCGTCGTAAAGCTGGTTTAAGGAAAAATCATATGTTTCAAAAAGTTTTGGAATTACTTCGTCATATGTTTTGGATTTTGAGCATGGGTGAACAAGCCTTGCATAAACAAGAGATGACATCATATCGAAAACATTAAAACGGAAATCAGTAGCCGTCTGCATCAGGTCAATGTATTTCTTGACCGAAAGTTTATCGTTGATATTTTTAAGCGGAAAATAGCCAATCAATTTTTCAGGAGATTCATCTGATATTTGAAGAGCTTTCTTGGCATTCTTCGTTGTCTGAAAGTCCTGATTCAACTGATTAACTTCTTCCTTAAAATGAGATATGGGATCATCAATCCCCTTTGCTTGTAATTCGTGGACATATCCAATCGGCTTATAAGATTTGTGAGCAGTGTGACCACGTTCCGGGTCATAAAAACTTTCGTAAATCTGAAGATATAATCCTTTTTTGTTCTTTGTTTTTTTTAAGAAATATGCCATAAAAATGCACCCTCTTATAGTATAACACCATAGCACTATAAAATAAAAAATTTGTCAAGTTTTTTTGAATAAGAAAAAATATAGTGCTAAATCCTAAAGACGGAAATAGTACAGTAAAAGAACAGAATAGTGCATTTTTGATTTGTTCAAATTATTTTATACTAGAGTAAAATAAATAAGAAGGAGGTTTTTTGCAATGAGCAAAAACAGGATTTACCGTGTGGCATGTAGTGTATTGCTATGCGTATTGATGTTGGGGTCAATTTTAGTGCCAAGTAGTAGTGATAAGAGGAGTTCGGCAGCTTCGAGCAGTTTATTAAGTACGTATGGTTCTTTATTTGGAAGATCAGGAAACTGCGTATCATTAAGCCAGTTGCAGAATTCGAGTACATTGGCACACATTAAGTCACAGTACAACAGTATTACATTGGAGAATGAGATGAAACCAGACGCATTGTTGGGTTATTCTCCATCCTTGATTACAAGAGACTCCGCAAAGAATCTTGGATACTATGTATCCGGTTCCTTTACAGAATCCTATGTGCCAAAAATCAATTTTGACACGGTAGACAAAGTTTTGAAAATTTGCTATGAGAACGGAATTGGGGTTCGTGCTCATACACTTGTATGGCATAGCCAGACACCAGATTGGTTTTTCCGTGTAGGATATTCTACCAAATATGGTTATGTATCACAGGATCAGATGAACAAACGTATGGAGTACTACATTAAGACTGTTATGAACCACGTATACACAAGCAAGTATGGTAGTTGTGTATATGCTTGGGATGTAGTAAATGAGTATCTTCATGCAACAACATCCGGTTGGGAGAAGATTTATGGTGCGCGTACAACAAGACCAGCTTTTGTAAAACATGCGTTCCAGTATGCATATGATTGTATCAAATACTTCGGTTTAACAAATAAAGTAAGTCTTTTCTATAACGACTTCAATACATACATGGAAGTAAATGATGTAATCACAATGATTAATTACATCAACTCAGATGGCAAGATTTGTAATGGTGTGGGTATGCAGTCTCACCTGTCAACATCATATCCAAGTGTGGCTTATTATACACAGGCAGTTCAGTCCTTTGTAAATGCAGGTTTTGAAGTACAGATTACCGAGTTGGATGCAACCAACAAAGGAGATCAGGATTTGGCAAATTATTTGTACAGTCTGATGAAGAATGTGATTAGTATTAAGAAAGCCGGAGGAAAGATTACAGGTCTTACTATTTGGGGACTAGCAGATGATGTAACCTGGATTAAAGGACAAAAACCATTGTTGTTCTCTACCATTGGAAATCCAAAAACTGCATATTGGTCTGTTCTTCAGGCGTATAAGGATTCGGGAGTGACTCAGGCAACTGTAACACCAAGCAGTTCAAGTTCTACTATCAGCAATGGCTGGTACTACATCAAGAATGTTAATGCACAAAAATATCTTCAGGTTAAGAATAATCAGGGAGGAAACAGCGTTAACGTTGAAATCGGAACTGGAACAGGTGTTCGGGGACAGAAATGGTATGTGACTAATACCAGTGATGGTTACTTCACATTGAAGAATGGTAATGGCTACATGTTGGATGTACAGTATGGTGCAAACAACGATGGCCAGAATATTCAGACATATTCTGCAAACAATGCAAATGCACAGAGATTCAAAGCAGTTAAGATTGGTAATTCCAATGCATATGGTATCGTTACAAAGATTTCCAGTGATAAGAAAGCATTAGATGTATATAACTGGAGCAAATCCGATGGAGCAAATGTATGTCAGTGGTCATACTATGGAAATGCTAATCAGCAGTGGATTTTCGAAAAATGCTAAGATAGACCATAGAAAGAAGATCTTTATACAAAAAACCAATATATGGTGCAAAATGGCCGGGTGGACAAATGTTCATCCGGCCATTGCTCTTTTAGAGGTGGAGTCTTTGCTGATATCAAACATTTGTTAGTGTATAATTTTCATTGGCAAAAATAAGTAATTAAAAAGGGAAGAAGGAAATTCCCTCTTCCCAATCATACAGTTTTTCTTTATTATGTTAGTTGCGAAAAAAACAGATAAAGGAGACTGTATGATGAAATCCATTGTAGACGAAAACTTAGTATCTTTCAAGATGTTGGAGCAAAAAATATATGATTATGTTTGTGAACTTGGTCGCCTGATCACCCAGCAGGTCCTTGAATCCTATGATGCCAAGTTGGCAGAAAGCCGTGACAAAAAAACCTATCGAGGAAAAGGAAAGCGGAAAACCAGTATCAAAACCGTGTACGGTGAAGTGGAGTACAGACGAACGGTATATCGCACAAAAACCAAACAGGGAGAAACGGCATATGTCTATCTGTTGGATGAAGCCATGCAAATGGATAAGATTGGTCTGATTTCAACCAATCTTGCAGAAAAGATAGCAATGACTGTAACAGAGGCACCTTATCGTGTAACGGCAGAAACCATCAGCAATACATGCGGACAAACCATCAGTAGCAGTGGCGTCTGGAATATGATGCAGCGGCTGGGAGAGCGGATTGATGAAGAAGAACAGTATGCTGTAAAAGAAATGCATGCAGACCGGGCGCAAGGTGAAAAAGTCATTCCGGTATTGTTTGAAGAAATGGATGGTATATGGCTGCATATGCAGAATAGCAATCATCGAAAAATGAAAAAACAGGAAATGAAAGTGTTTACCATGTACGAAGGCTGGGACAAAGAGCAAAAAAAAGCGAAGCAGTCTTGTAGAAAAAACTGGAATATTAGAGAAGAACATGAAGAAGGTATTCTTGCCGCACTGGAAAGGATTTATGGAGGCGTCACAAGATGAAACGGAACAGTAGCACTAAATTCATAAAAATATTAGTTTTCAAAAATGACTGTCTGTCTGGAAGATAATTATGAGGCTGTAGAACTTATTCTTCGAATTGTTTTGGGGCAAGAGGATATTACAATCAAATCGATTCGGGTGCAGGATTCCATGAAAAATTTGCAAGGGCGTTCTGCTATTTTAGATGTTCATGCAGTTGACAATACAGGTAAAGAGTTCGATTGTGAAATTCAGAGGTCAGATAAGGGAGCAGGAGTAAAAAGGGCGAGACATAACAGCAGTTTGTTGGATGCGCATATTCTATATGTGAACGGAAAATATCGGGGAGATGACGAAGTTGGAAAATTAATGCACGACTTTTCATGTACCGATCCGGACGATATGAATTATGAAATACTTGCTCATCCGCCCGGAGATAGAGGAAGGACGGGTGCTGCAGAAAAAGAAGATGTGGATGGAGATGAAGGGAAAGTAGAGTGCCGTAAATAACATGATAGGATTAAAAGAGACTCTAATGAGAATCATTCACTCAAAGAGCCTCTTTTATTGGTTCATTTTAAAAGTTTTCGATATTCAGATGGTGAACAGCCTTTTTGTTTATGAAACAGTCGGCTAAAATACAGTGGGTTATCATAACCGACAATGCGTGCAACTTCATTTACAGCGTAATTTGTGGTTTCCAATAACATCTGAGCATTAGTGATTCGGATGGAGGTGATGAACTGCATTGGTGTTGTACCGGTAAATTTTTTAAAATTCCGAATAAACCAACTGACACTCATTCCTCTGGAAGTAGCATATTCTTCGATGTTGATATCACGGTTATAGTTTTCGTTAAAATAGGACGCTGCAGTATCCATTTCATGATCGAGGTATTCGTTTTTTAGTACATGTTTACGAGTAAGCTCCCGGTGAAAAATAATCAGTAAATGGCGTAGCAGTAGTGTCAGCATTTCTTCGTAGTCCTCCTGACATCTTTGTAATTCTAAAATAATTCGTTTGAAAACACGCTCATATTCCAAAGAGGTTCCTACATGAAAGATACGCTGGTCATTCGGGAAACCATAATTTCTTAAAATGTTCTTTACATCACTTCCGGTAAAATGCACCCAGTAAACTTCTGTTTTATCAATGCCATAGTATTCATATTTCTGGAATTCCTTGGGGCGGTAAAGTACTATGTTTCCTGCTGTAACGACAGTATCGTCATCTGCGTTGTCAAAATGAAAATGAGCTCGTCCGGCTGCTATATAGATGATTTGAAAGTCAAGTCTTCCTCTGGGACGATAAGTTGGAAGCTTTGGGTGTGAGGATAGGCGATAGGTGCCACAGCTTCCTACAATAAGTGGTCGGCTTTTGTCCTTGAAGTCGATAAGGGAGTGGTTGTGATAACCGGAATTTATATACATTTTGAGTCCTCCTTTAGAAAGTGAAATATCTGACTGTTAGCAGTCAATGGTGAACCGGAGTTATAAAGTGAATGCCACCTCAAAACCTGCGGTTTTTTCGGTGAGAGCTGCGCTCATATAGTTTTATCCACAGACCAATGTCTGACTGCAAGCAGTCAATATTGGTCTGTGGATAAAACTGCATTCACTTTAGTGTATCATTTTGTGCATATTTTGTCCATTTCTGTTTATAGACATTTTCTTTGCAAAAATGTATGATGGTTTCAAGGTAATACAAGGACGGAAGATAATGAGACACAGAAGGTATTTTATTGATTGCCTAATGCGGTGAATAAAAAAATATATATTAAAGGAGGATTACACAATGCTCGTACCACGCTTTTATGAAGATTTGAATGTTATGCATGACAAGACAATGCCGGCAAGGACATATTACATTCCGGCATCAGTTCGTATGAATGATTTAGTGGAGCATCGGGAAAGATCGGATCGTTTTCAGCTGTTAAACGGAGAGTGGAAGTTTCAGTATTATAACAGCATTTATGACGTAACGGAATCATTTTATGAGAAAGGCTATGATGTTTCCGGATTTGATCAGGTAACTGTTCCGAGTGTATGGCAGATGGATGGTTATGACACGCATCAGTACACGAATATTCGTTATCCGTTTCCATTCGATCCACCATATGTGCCACAGGATATTCCATGTGGAGCATATGTTCATAACTTTGAATATCACAGAGAAGAAAAGGCATCAAAAGCATTTCTGAATTTTGAAGGTGTCGATAGCTGTTTTTATGTATGGGTAAATGGTGCTTATGCCGGATACAGTCAGGTGCCTCACGCTACCAGTGAATTTGATGTAACAGACTTGTTGAATGAAGGGGAAAATACATTAGCGGTTTTGGTGCTCAAATGGTGTGATGGATCGTATTTGGAGGATCAGGATAAGTTTCGGATGAGTGGCATTTTCAGAGATGTTTATTTGCTGAAAAGACCGGAAAAGACAATCAGAGATTATTACATTACGACAGATGTAGAAAAAGACAGCGTTGTTGTGAAATTGGATATGCATTTTGCAGAACCAGTGGAAACGAAAGTTACTATAGAAGATAAATATGGAGCAGTCGTAGCAAGAGGGGAAACAGCAGAGAGTGGTGTGTTAGAACTGACCGTGTTAAATCCGGTTTTATGGAATGCGGAGAATCCTTATTTGTATCAGGTTATTTTGACAATGCCGGATGAAGTGATCGTTGATCGGATTGGTTTCCGGACGATTGAAATTAAGGACAAAGTTGTTTATTTTAACGGAGAAAAGATTAAATTCCGTGGAGTCAACCGCCATGATTCTGATCCGGAGACGGGGTTTGTAATCAGTATCCAGCAGATCAAAAAGGCTCTGATGCTGATGAAGCAGCATAACTTTAATGCGATTCGTTCCAGTCATTATCCAAATGCACCATATTTTTATCAGATGTGCGATGAATATGGATTTATGGTGATTGACGAGGCGGATATTGAGGCACATGGACCATTTATGCTGTACCGGAAGGAGGATACAGACCAAAACCGTTTTCACCGTTGGAATGAAAAGATTGCAGATGATCCGGCATGGGAAAAGGCAATTGTGGACCGTGTCCAGCTTATGGTGCAGAGAGACAAAAACCGTCCAAGCATTGTAATGTGGTCTATGGGAAATGAAAGTGCGTATGGATGTAATTTTGAAAAGGCGCTTGCATGGACAAAGAAGTTTGATCCGGACAGGATCACGCAGTACGAAAGTGCAAGATACCGTAATTATGATATTACCTATAATTATGACAATTTGGATCTTTACAGCCGGATGTATCCGTCACTGCAGGAGATAGAGGATTATCTGAAAAATGACGGAAGCAAACCGTTTCTGCTGGTAGAATACTGCCATAGTATGGGAAACGGACCGGGAGATTTTGAAGATTATTTTCAGATGATTCATAAGGATGACCGGATGTGTGGCGGGTTTGTCTGGGAGTGGTGTGATCATGCAATCGCACATGGAACGGCAGAAAATGGAAAGACCAGATATTATTATGGAGGGGATCATGGAGAAACCATTCATGATGGCAATTTCTGTATGGACGGGCTGGTCTATCCGGATCGTACGCCGCATACGGGACTGCTGGAATATAAAAATGTCTATCGTCCGGTGAGAATCGTATCTTATGACCAAGAAAACGGACAGATGGTTCTTCACAATTATATGGATTTTGATGATTTGAAGGATTATGTGGATATTTTCTATGAAATGACACAGGATGGCTTGACTGTGGAAAAAGGAAAACTGGCAAATGTTGTTGCATCACCCCATAGCGATGCGGAAGTGGAGTTGAAGCTGCAGGTTCCAAATACCGGTAAGATTTATCTGAAGCTTATTTACCGGTTGAAAAAGGAAATGCCGTTGCTTGAACGGGGGTATGAATTAGGTTTTGATGAAATGAAGCTTGCAAATGAGGATGATAGAAACAGACAGGCTGTAAAGTGGCTGGAGCAGGAAAAAGTAATCGGAACCATTGCTGTTAAGGAAAACGATAAGCAGCTCGTGTTACAGGCAAAGGATTTTACTTATGTTTTAGATAAGCGTACCGGATTGTTTGAGGACATGCAGTTTGCCGGAAGAAGTTATATTAACCATCCAATGGAATTGAATATTTGGCGGGCTCCGACGGATAACGATATGTATATAAAACTGGAATGGGAAAAGGCACATTATGATGCTGCCTATACCAGAGCATACCGTATAGAGGTGCTTCAGAACAAGCACGGTGTGCTGATCATGGAGCATCTGGCAGTAGTAGCTGATACCGTACAAAAGATTTTGGATGTGGAAATGACATGGAAGATCAATGAAGACGGGAAAATAGAGGCGGTTATAGAGGCAGTAAAAGATAAAGAATTCCCGGATCTGCCAAGGTTTGGAATTCGGATGTTTTTGAATAAGAAAATGGATGAGATTACTTATTTTGGAATGGGACCACAGGAAAGCTACAGGGATAAACACCAGGCTTCCTGTCATGGATTGTTCCGTTCGAAGGTGGCTCAGATGCATGAAGATTATATTCGTCCACAGGAGAATGGAAGCCATTATGACTGTGATTATGTAGAGCTTACAAATGGTCAATGTGGAATTGCAGCAGTTTCAAAGAATCCATTTTCGTTTAACGCTTCTGTTTATACACAGGAGGAGTTGGAACGGGTATCGCACAATTATGAATTGAAAGAATCGGATAGCACCGTATTCTGTATGGATTATGCAATGAATGGAATTGGTTCAAATAGCTGCGGACCGGATGTCATGGATAAATATCGGTTTGATGAGGAAGCATTTCAGTTTCAGTTTGAATTAGTTCCGTTTGTAAAAGGATAATACAAGACACTGATAATCAAAGCAAATGGTTTCTAAATAACAAATAGTGAAGGGGCGATTCTTATGGAGGAAAAGAAATACTTAAAATGGTACAACAAGATAGGATACGGTTCTGGTGATATTGCGGGAAATGTAGTGTATGCATTCCTGACATCATTTGTGATGGTATATCTGACAGATACGATTGGATTGGCATCCGGTATAGTGGGAACACTGATTGCCGTTTCCAAATTACTCGATGGATTTACAGATATCTTTTTTGGATCAATGATTGATAAGACGCATAGTAAGATGGGAAAGGCAAGACCATGGATGCTGTATGGTTACATTGGTTGTGCAATTACGTTGGTAGCCTGTTTTGCAGTTCCAACAAGTCTTGGCAGGACGGCACAGTATGCGTGGTTCTTTATTGCGTATACGCTGTTGAATGGCGTGTTTTATACGGCAAATAACATTGCTTATTCTGCTCTGACATCACTTGTTACCAAGAACAGTAAGGAGCGTGTGCAGATGGGTTCTTACCGTTTCATTTTTGCTTTTTCAACCAGTCTTCTGATTCAAGCAGTTACTGTTGGATTTGTTGCAAAATGTGGTGGAGATGCAGCCGCATGGCGTATGGTTGCAATTATTTATGCAGTGATCGGATTAGTTGTGAATACTATTTCCACATTATCTGTTAAAGAACTTCCGGAAGAGGAATTAAATGAAGGAGACACAACAGGTGAAGAGGAAAAATATGGGCTGGTTCAAGCATTCAAGCTGCTGGTAAAGAATAAATTTTATCTGATGATCTGTGGTACTTATATTTTGCAGCAGTTATACAGTGCAATGATCGGTGCCGGTATTTATTATATGACCTGGGTTTTGAAAAACAAAAATCTGTTTGGACAATTTGCCTGGGCGGTAAACATTCCTCTTATCATTGCATTAATCTTTACACCAACACTGGTTGGAAAGTGGAATGGTATGTATAAGCTGAACTTGAGAGGTTACATCCTTGCCGTGATTGGCAGAGCTCTTGTTGTTGTTGCCGGATATATGGGAAGTATTCCTTTGATGATGGCATTTACAGCATTAGCAGCATTAGGACAGGGACCTTGGCAGGGAGACATGAATGCAGTGATCGCATCTTGTTCCGAGTATACCTACCTGACACGGGGAAAGCATGTGGAGGGTACGATGTATTCCTGTACTTCACTTGGCGTTAAGATTGGCGGAGGTATTGGAACGGCGGTCGTAGGATGGCTCTTAGAACTTAGTGGCTATGTGGGAACACATGCTGTACAGCCACAGTCCGCGTTGAATATGATGCAGTTTATGTATCTTTGGCTGCCACTGATCTTTGATGTACTTATTATGTTTATCCTTTCCAGAATGAATGTGGAGGAGACAAATGCAAAGATCAAAAAAGAAAAGGAGATGGTTTTGTGGTGACACAGGATTTAGTGAAAAAATTAAAAGATGGATTGTATGATGCAAAACTGAAAGATATCTATGTAGATGAAAAGAAGATATCGTATGAAAGAAATCGTTATATAAAAGCAGTGGAGAGTTATACGGTACATTTTGGCGAAGGTGAGGTATCTGTCTTTAGTGCACCGGGAAGAAGCGAGATTGGTGGAAATCATACAGACCATCAATGTGGAGAGGTGTTGGCGGCGTCCATCAACAATGATGCGATTGCTATTGTGCAGAAATTAAAAGAACCATGCGTCAAAGTTATATCGGATGGGTATGAATTGATTACGATAGATTTGGATGATCTGGACAGGAGAGAGGACGAGGCGGTAACAACAAATGCACTGATTCGAGGGGTATTAGCAAAAACAAAAGAATATGGGTATCAGATAGGAGGCTTTCAGGCTTTTGTCACCAGTGATGTGCTGATCGGAGCGGGATTATCTTCCTCGGCTGCATTTGAAACGTTGATGGGAACCATCTTATCCTATCTGTTTAATGATGGTAAAATTTCGCCGATTGAAATCGCTATGATTGGACAGTTTGCGGAAAATGTATATTTTGGAAAACCTTGTGGCTTGATGGATCAGATGGCATGCTCTGTAGGCAGCTTGGCACATATCAATTTTCAGAATCCGACCGCACCTTTTGTAGTGCGGATTGAGTTTGATCTGGATGCTCAGGGATATAGTCTTTGTATTACAGATACGAAAGGCTCCCATGCTGATTTGACAGCGGAGTATGCAGCAATTCCGGAAGAAATGAAAAAAGCAGCAGCCTGTCTTGGAAAAGAAGTGCTTGGACAAGTTTCAAAAAAAGAAATACTTGCAAATTTGCCAGGAATCAGGGAAAAGGCTGGTGATAGAGCAGCACTTAGAGCAATTCACTATGTGTGTGAAAATGAGCGTGTGCAAAAAGAAGTGGCAGCATTGAGAGAGAATAGATTTGGAGAATTTTTAAGATTAGTTAAAGAGTCAGGTGATTCTTCTTATAAGTATTTGCAGAATGTGTATGTGTGCCATGATGTGGAACATCAGAATGTTTCTATTGCATTGGCTGTCAGTGATATGATTTTAGGCGTGCAGGGAGCAAACAGGGTGCATGGTGGTGGCTTTGCCGGAACAATACAGGCATTTGTACCAAATGATATTGTTACATTATATAAAACAGAGATGGAAAAGGTGTTTGGAGATGGTGCTTGTGATGTACTTAAAATTCGCAAATATGGTGGAATTCAAGTGATGTAAGATACTCAAAAAAGACAAGGAGGAATGGTTATGGGTAGCATTTTAGTATTAGGTGGAGTTGGTTTTACGGTAAAAGAGGTTGTGGAAACTGCAAGAAAAGTGACAGGACATCCAATTCCGGCGAAGGAAGAACCACGTCGAGCAGGAGATCCATCTATGTTGATCGCTTCCAGTGCAAAAGCAAGGGAAGTGTTAGGATGGAATCCGCAATATGCAGATTTGGAAACAATTATCGGTACGGCATGGAAATGGCATAAAAGTCATCCAAATGGATATCAGAATGTGTGAAGGGGGGGAGTGTCATGATTAATGAGTATATCAATGAACTTGTGGCGTATGGATTGAACCAGGGATTGGTTGATCCGGAAGATGAAGTATATGTGACGAATCGCCTTCTGGAATTATTTCAATTGACAGAGCATGAAGGAACAGCGAAAGAGGTTAGATCAGAAAGAGAATTGTCACAGATTTTAAACGATATGTTGGAATATGCATGTCGGCAGGGGATGCTGGAGGAAGAAACAATTACGGAAAAGGACTTGTTTGATACAAAGATTATGGGAATATTGACACCCCATCCCTCTGTGGTTCGCAGGCAGTTTTGGGATAAATACAATATATCTCCTAAAGCTGCAACAGATTTTTATTATCAGTTTAGCCAGGCAACAAATTATATTAGAAAAGATCGAATTGCAAAGGATGAGAAATGGACAGCAAATACAGAATTTGGTGCAATGGATATAACCATCAATTTATCAAAACCGGAAAAAGATCCTCGTGATATTGCAAAGGCAGGAAAAGCAAAAAAATCGGGGTATCCGAGTTGTTTGCTATGCAAAGAAAATGAAGGTTACGCCGGACATATTTCTCATCCGGCAAGACAAAATCACAGAATTATTCCGATTACATTGTGTGGAGAACAGTACAATTTACAGTATTCGCCGTATGTGTACTATAACGAACATTGTATTGTTTTCAATGATCGACATATTCCAATGAAAATTGATAAAGCGGTTTTTGCCAAATTGTTGGATTTTGTGCGGCAGTTTCCGCATTATACGGCAGGATCGAATGCAGATCTCCCGATAGTAGGTGGTTCTATACTGAGCCATGATCATTTTCAAGGAGGCGGATACGAATTTGCAATGGCAAAGGCTCCATATGAGACGGAATTTTCATTAAAACAATTTCCGGACGTTCATGCAGGAATTGTAAAATGGCCTATGTCTGTGATTCGCCTGCAGGGAGAAATTACCGAATCAATAGTAAAGGCTGCAGATCATATTTTAATGCTTTGGCGCAGATATACAGATGAGAAAGCATTTATTTTCAGCGAAACCAATGGAGTACCACATAACACGATCACACCGATTGCGAGAAAAAAGGGCAACCTATTTGAGTTAGATATGGTACTGCGAAATAATATTACGACAGAGGAGTTCCCAATGGGTGTATATCATCCGCATCCGGAATACCATCATATCAAAAAAGAAAATATTGGCTTGATTGAGGTGATGGGCTTAGCGGTTCTTCCTGCCAGACTGAAAAAAGAAATGGCAGAGCTGGAACACAGAATATTGAATAAGGAGAATCTGTGGGAAAGCGATTTGACAAAATCACATGCAGAGTGGGCAGAGAAATGGCTGCCAAACTATGAAATTACAGAAGAGAATCTTCATGCAATTGTGCAGAAAGAAATAGGATTTGTGTTTGCAAAAGTGCTGGAATGCGCAGGTGTTTACAAAAGAACACCGGAAGGACAAGCTGCCTTCAAAAAATTTTTGGAGTGCATATAAAAAAAGGACCATTTCACATTTGTGAAGTGGTCTACTTTTTCAGTATTCAGTTTTCACAAATAGTCCTTTTAGCCAGATTATGCATGATATACATGCTCAAAGTATCCTTTATAGAAAGCTAAAAGGTTGTTCATATAATTTTTGAATTTGCTCATTTTGTATTCCTCCTTTCCTTGTTTGCAAGTTCATTATAGGACAGGCTGGATAAGAATGCTTGCCAAATTAAAAGAAAATGTAGACAAATGTTGCAGAGGAAATCAACAATTAAGTAATAAAGGGGAGATGTATCGATGCATTTGACGTTTAAGGAAACAAAGGAAGAGGTATATGCGGCGCAAAGAGTGTCAAAACATGTATCTCCACATTTACATAATGCATTGGAGATTGTGTGCGTAACGGAAGGAACACTTGAGATGGGAGTGGGGCAGGAATTATATCATATGGAAAAGGGTGATATCGGATTTGTCTTTTCTGATATTATTCATCATTATCAAGTGTTTTCAGAAAAAACGAGCCGGGCGGATTATATCTTGGTTCCGTCTTCTTTTGCAGGAGTATTTAAAGATAAAATACAAGGATATGCTCCTAAATATCCGGTTATTCGTGCGGGGCAGATTGAACCAGATGTTTATAATGCAATTCAGGCGATTATCCAAATGGAAGAAAACGAACCTATGATTGTTCAAGCTTATGTTCAAATTGTGCTGGCAAGATGTATAGGAAAAATGGAATTGGTGGAAAAAAGTTGTGTGGGAAGTGATGACTTAATTTATCGTACTGTATCTTATATATCAGGAAATTTCAGGAGACAGTTTTCTTTGGAAGATATGGCACGCGATCTTGGAGTGAGCAAGTATGTATTATCCAGGGTGTTTTCTAAAACATTTCACCGTAATTTCAATCAGTATCTCAATGATGCCAGATTAAGTTATGCATGCACAAGATTGGTAAATACCAGTGATACGATCCTGAATATCTGTCTGGACAGCGGTTTTGACAGTCAGAGAACATTTAACAGAGTGTTTAAAGAACGCTATAAAACCGCACCAAGTGAATATCGGAAAAACAAAAGACGAAATGGGTAAGGGGATAGAAGTGGGTAAATCAAAAATATAGAAAGGCAGGACAGTTATAGAAAGACTGATTTGGCAATAACAGTACGGGAATGATTCCTAAATTCAGAATATTATGCAGAGTTTGCCAGTGATAGGAGAATACTTTAAGCTGGTTACATTCCGGGAATACCGGTTTGATGATGGAAGGCATAGTGCAGACGTAAAATGGAATAAAATCTATGCAGATAGGGCAGGGATGGATGACTACGAGGAAACCGGAAAACAGGCGCACAAATCAGTCAAAGAGATCAATGCGCAGATGGAGCAAAAGACCGAGAAGCTGCTCAAAGAATTTAAGAAGCAGGTTGGGGCGTTGGGCTACTCCTCTCTGACCGTGGATAGCAAGGTGGTCACGAACTCTTCGAAATATTATTGTGTTATGCTGTCTGCGTTCTCCTCCCAGGCAGATGGATACCAGGCGGATGCCTTCTATACGATAGAAAAGAGTACCGGAAACCTGCTGGAATTATCGAATCTGTTCCCGGAGAATGCGGATTATGTAGATGTACTTACGGCACAGATCAAGAAACAGATGCGCCAAAATATGAAAAATGAATGATGATTCCTGTAGGGGAGGATAGGAGTTGTGATAAAAATTTGTAGGAGGGTATACATTATTTATACGGTGGATGCCATTATGGAAGATTTGGGGTGTGCAAAGGCAACCTGCGTTAAGATTATGAAAGAGCTTGATACCGAAAACGGAATCGGTCTGATTGAAAAAAAACGCCGTGGACTTGGAAAGCCGGACATAATTTATGTGAAGAATTTTTCTACAATTACTGATGCACAGACAGAAGAAAAGTCTGATAATGCTAATAAATCCACAGAAGTTCAAAAACTGAACCTCAAGAAGTCTAATATGCATACTTCCAGAAGTTCATAAAGCAGACCCTATTTATACTAACTATAATCAAACTAAGCAGAGCTATATTGATATGAGTTATACCAATCCTATCAATCAATCTGGTAATGAGAGTGTGTCAGAAAAAAGGATTGATTTGATGGATGATGTCAATGCTTACATAGAGCTGATTAAGGATAACATCGAATATGAGTGAGCATCACATGAAGTACGATGACTGGCAAAACAAGGCTTTGTATGAGGAACTTTTTGAGGTTATCTGTGAGGCTGTATGTGTAAAACGTAAAACAATTCGGATTGCAGGAGAGGATTATCCTTATGAGCTTGTAAAATCTAAATTCTTGAAGCTGAACAGTGGACATCTGGAATATGTGATTGGTTGTATGCATGATACAAATACGAAAATAACCAATATCAAGGCATATATGGTTACTGCTCTTTATAATGCACCCTCAACGATAAACCATTATTATCAGCAGGAAGTGCAGCACGATATGTATGGAGGTGGCTGGCATGAAAAAGGCATTGTTTAAAATAATAATTCCACTATGTGTTCTTGTTCTGTGGATGATTACCTGTTATCCGGTTTGCAATAAAGCCGAGGGGGTTGATTATTTCCTTTATTGGATTTTGGTAGGATGTCCCTATGGAATCAGAAAAATGTGTATGTTTCTTGTGCCGAAGAATTATGGAATTGCAGGAAGTATGGGAATACTGGCATTGAATTGTATCGTTGGAGGTCTGATTGGTGGTATTATTGTTATTGTGAGGATTATTGTTATATTTACGGAGATAATAAAAGTAATAGCAGGACACTTCTGGACACAATGTCCAAAGGTGTAAAAGAAAAAAGAGCAACAAAAAGGCATTGTCAATCAATCATAAACAATACCTCTACTTGTCATCTGGAACATATTCCATAATATCTTCAATCCGGCAGTCAAGTATCTGACATAGCCTGTTCAGAATAATGGTCTTTACCACCATATTTTGACGGAGCCGCTGAAGCTGTGCTTTGTCAATGCCATAGTCTTTAATGAGCTGGTACTGACTGATGTTTTTAGCCTTAAGCGTTTGCCAAAGGGGATCGTATTTAATCATACAGGCAACTCCTTTCCTACCTTGTATTTTAATGGCAGGGAACTTATAATAATATGGTGCGTGTATGCACCATAAAATATACAAATGGTAAAAACGATAATGATTTTTTCAGAAGAATGAGGATATAGATGCAGGTAGTGTGGTTTTGAAACAGGAGGATGGCTAATTGTGAAAGAAAAATACATTACAGACGATGAAAGGGAGAAATGCAGAAAAGTTACAGATGCTTTTGCAGAGCTGTATGAGATTGAAAATATACTTATTGTGGATGCTGGAAGATACGGTTTTGTCAAGTTACAGTATTATAGACCACCGCAAGGTTTTGAAGATGCAATTACTTTTATGGATAGCCGGAGCATGTTTGAGAACTTGTGGGAGGAATGGTTTGACACGCAGCTTTTTCTTCTGGCAAAAGGAACACCGATGGCAGGAATGGGATATCATGGGATATTCCGGTGTCTGCCAAAGGAGAAACAAGATGAACTTATGAATAGAAAAGCCGGATTTGCAAAAACGGCAGGAATAGAATAATCAGGTAACAGCGTTAGGGCAGTTATGAGTGAAATACTTGTAGCTGCTTTTTTTGTGCTTTTGGACACGATGTCCAGAAGCGGGAAGGAGAGCTATATAGATGGAATCAATGAGAGATATTAACAGGGTAATGGAGCGTGAGATAGCGAAGGGGAGCTGCCCTTTGAAGCTGGATCATATTGAATTTAGAGATTATTCGTATCAGGAGATAACATCAAAGGAGAAATTGCTAGAGGTTTTATCGTATTTGTTGCGGATAGGTGATTTCAAGCAGTACGCCGGAAAGACTATCCTAGATAATGTTTATATGGACCTGCGAGGGAAAAAGCCTGTATTCAAGCGAACCAGGACAGCTATGGAAAGAAATAATATATTCTCAACAATCAGAAGGTATGCAAAAAAGCTAAAGTTGTAGTATAATGGAGATGTATATCTGGAAACGGTCAGATGTTATTTCGATATACCGCAAGAAAATCTGGAAAAGTGCCGATATACATATCAAGGGAACGAAACATATGCCTTTCTGATGTCAGACAAGTATATCATGGCATTGTATACGCATTGTCTGGTGGCAAGGAAAGAAGCTGCCATACAGGGGATGCAGATTGAAGGCTTTACGGAAAAAGAATATGGAATGGTAAGGCTGGAGAATGTAGGCGATGTTTTGTTTCAGGCGTTGTTGCTTGATGATATAAAATTGGAGGTGGGAAAGATGTATGCAAAGTTTTATACTTGTTTTGTTGTTAGATGAAATACGTCAAATAGGTATTTGGAGGTTAAATTATGAATGATTACTACGCTGGATATGATGAAAAATATCCTGATTTGATAATAAAGATTCTAGAATATTTTGATATTTCTAATAATGCAGATTTACCTGTGGCAAAAAAATCAGTAATTGGTTTCTGTGAGAAATATCAAGAAAAGGAAGGAAAAGGTTCTTCTTTCATCTATCAGCCTAATATTGTTGATAGAATATGCAGACGATTATGTGAATGTAACCAGATAACATGTATTAAAAATGATGGTGGTCTTGGATTACAAAATAATTATATGTTTATTCTTAACAAAAGTGACTTTTTTGAAAAGAACAAAAGACGGTTGAGTTATTACTTTAACTCAATGGTATACGGATTTGAGTATATTTATCGTACATATAAGGATTCTATTGTTCCATTAGTATGGGAAAAAACGAATGGAGATTATGCTGTTGGAACTGGCTTTGCATATTTAGGTGGAATCATTACGGCAAAGCATTGTGTTACTGATGTGACAAATTTGCAAATTAAAGGATACAAAGCATCTGAACTAAAAGATGCTAAAATATGTATTTCGGATAATCCAGGTTTAGATTTAGCGTTTATAGAAACAAGTCGCTATCAAGAACCACAATTGTTTTGTGAAGACGGTGAAGTAATGCAAGATGTATTAGTAATGGGATATCCTAAAATTCCAGCATTTACAAATTTTTTGACTGCTGAAAAGGCAACTATATCAAGTAAAGCTTCGTCAAGAATTACTCCAACAAAGGGTGCAATCGCAGCATTTGGTACGGAGTATTTAGCTCGAATAGAAGCAATGCTTATTACAGCTAAAATTAAAGGTGGTAATAGCGGTGGTCCTGTGATTAATTCAAATGGTTGTCTTGTAGGGATTGCATGTCAAGTCCCCAATTATGAGGGGGATATAGGCGATTATGACGACTTGGGATACGGAATAGCTGTTCCTGTCAAATATCTAAATGAGTTAATTAGAACGAAACCAGTATGTATGGATGTACCAGTGGACTTCTTTAGAGACTTCATAGAATAGATACTTATAATATTGGAAAAAAGAGGAGAAAGGTTCCAAACTTATCTTTACATATTCTGACAAGAATTATCATAGTGCTGCATATTAGAGAGTTATTGATAAGTTTGAATTTAATGGGAAAATGGTTATTAGAAAAGAATTTATTAGTGTTTTACAGACTTTTGAGCTTGAAGAAGTCGAAAAACGAGTTGGATTATCGTTTGAAAATTGTTTGAATCATATCAACAACGGAAAGAAAGAACATATTTCAATAAAAGTGCAGATTGGATTTGGAAAAGATGATAGAATAGCTGCTTTTGCGGATAAATCTAGGGATGGCGAATATATTGTTGAAGTTAATATGCCATCATATTTTATTATCTATAGTTTTTGCCATTGCATAGTATTGCAAGAAATCTACCCCATTATTTCTTATGACAATAATGAAAATAAAAGAGGGTTTTATGCGGAATTATTGACCGCAATTATGTTAGATATACTGTTGTATCATGAAATTGGACATATTGTGAATGGTCATATTGACTATATAAAAGATAAAGAAATGGAATCAAACATTACAAATGATTTACCCTACGCATTTAGTTATGTTGGGAAAAAAGCAAGACCTTTCATATCTCCAGAAGAATGGCAAGCACTTGAATGGAATGCGGATGATTTTTCTGCCTCCCGTATTGTTGAAAAATATTTAGATAGCGATACAATCAAAACTTTGGAATTACGCGGACCACAACAAACAATGGCTCTCGTTGTCAGTGCATATACGGCATTATACACTTTGATGGAAATGGGTGTTAGATGTGAAAATGCTGAGGAATATAAAAGCTTTGAACATTTACCCAAAAGAATAAGGCTGGAAAAGTCTTTAGAAAGTATGTACAGTTATGTTAACAACATTAAATCGTACAGGATTGGCAAAGAAAGCAAAGAGTACCTAGAATACTATAAAAAGATATTTGAGAAATGGACTGGGTTGTTCTTGAGAACATATTTTTTAGATTATGACTTTATTAAAGTTGATGAAAATAATAATTTAGAAGAACTTGATGATGAACATAGAGAATATTACAAGAGAGTGGAAAATTACTATTTAATGAATTTACCATTAATTCTAGATAAATATTCAAAAATTGCAATTTGTGATCCTGCATCAATGGTTAAGGGGGCTTTACTGAATACAATTCAGAAAATGCATGAGGATATTGATATTAACCATATGGAAATTGGAATTATTAAGGATGGTCATGTTTATAACATTCAATGACAGTGTCAAAATATTTTTGTGGGAACAAGAAACTTCCAAATTTGCCCAGAGAAAATAGAAATTAAATATTTAACAACGTCAGGGCAGTTATGAGTGAAATACTTGTAGCTGCTTTTTTGACTTTTGGACACGATGTCCAGAAGAGGGAAGGAGGGGTATATAGATGGAATCAATAAGGGACATTAACAGAGTCATGGAGCGTGAGATTGCAAAGGGGAGTAGCCCTTTGTAGCTGGATCATATTGAATTCGGAGATTATTCGTATCAGGAGATAACAACAAAGGAAAAACTGCTGGAGGTGTTATCGTATTTGTTGAGGATAGGTGATTTCAAGCAGTATGCCGGAAAGACTATCCTAAATAATGTTCATATGGACTTGCGAGGGAAAAAGCCTGTATTCAAGCGAACAAAGACAGCCGTAGAGAGAAATAATATATTTGCAACAATCAGAAGGTATGCAAAGAAGCTAAAGCCGCAGTATAATGGAGATGTATATCTGGAAATGGTCAGATGTTATTTCGATATATCGCAAGAAAATCCGGAGAAATGCCGATATACATATCAAGGGAACGAAACATACGCCTTTCCTATGTCAGATAAGTATATCATGGCATTATATACGTATTGTCTGTTGGCGAGAAAAGAAGCTGCTATACAAGGAGTTCAGGTTGATGGTTTTACAGAGAAAGAGTATGGAATTGTAAGACTAGAGAATGTTGGTGATGTTTTGTTTCAGGCTTTTCTGCTTGATAATATGGCAGTTGAAAATAAAATAATAAATGTAGAATTATATACGATTTTTTATATTAAGGAGAGTGGATTATGAGATGTGTAATTTGCGATTTGGAAAAAGATGGGTCTAAGGAACATATTATTCCAGAAGCGATGGGTAATAGTAAGTTAATTACTTATAAAGTATGCGAAGAATGTAATAACAAACTTGGAAGTAAAGTGGACAAATATTTAACGGATTATATTATAACAAAAATTATAAGAAAAAATTTGGGCTTTCTGGGAAAAGATGAGAAGAAGATTAAAATATTTCCTAGCATTTTACCAGATGATAAAGGGGAGGAATACTTATTTAGAGAGGATATTCCAAAGAAGAAAGCTCTTGTAGAAATTTGCAATGGCGTATTACATATTGAGGCAGAAAGTTTGGAAGAGGGTTTGGAAATTGCGCATAAACGTTTAAAAAGAATTGGAAAATCGGAAGAAGAAATTTGTGAAATATTAAGTACATATAGAATTGGTGAAAAAAAGAATAGTCAGCCTACCTTTACAATTCCAGCAGATATAGACATGAGTAGATATTTATTGGCAGGAATAAAAATTGCTTATGAATACACATGTGAATTATTTGGAGATATTTATTCTGAAGATAAAGTGGCTAAAATATTTAGAAACCAGTTATATAAAGCAAGCATTGCGGATAAAAAAGACAATGAATGTATTGACTATGAAATAATCAAGCAATATGCAGCATTACCAATTAATGCAACTTTAGAACTTAAAAATAAGATAAAGCCAATACTGGATTCATTACAACCAAAAGCAAGACATGTGATTATCTTACATGATAGTGCAGACCATAAGATGATCTGTGAAGTGTTTCTATGTTTTATCGATTTTATGTCGTTTACGATATGTGTTTCGGAAGATGCAACACAATATTTAGGGAATAATAAAGTTAAAATTTGTGTAGTATTAGAAAATGATCAGTTAATTGAAGTATAATAAATTTTTGCATTTTAGGATATATAATTTTTGGGGCATATTGTTAGAAAATTAAAAGAGGTTAGAAATAAATGAAATTTACAAAACAACAGAAATTAATAATAAAAAAAATTGCATCGGGTGATATTAAGGATATTCCTTCATTTATAAAGGTATTTAATCTTTCTACATTTTATAATCTTAATAAAGAAGATATTGAAAAGCGGATGAAGCTAGATGAAAACGGAAAAACATACAAGAAGCTGAAGGACGGAGTTAAAACATTTTACAGCACTACATCAACAAATAATGCTTTAGGAATTTCTATGCCCTCTTTTCAGCCAATTATACCAAAAGAGGAGGATTTTGAAGAAGTAACAGCAATAATATCATATAGTGGGTCATCAAAGAACATCGAAATTGATGGTTCAACTAAATTTGAATATGACTTTTTTCAAGGAATTAATGTCACGAATTCTTTTACTGACATTAAAGATTTTCTTACTATTTGGCAATTTCTTAAATCAGAGGGCTTAGTATTAGAAGTAGGGAAGAAAGTAACAAAATTTGATTATGAGCCTTTTTTTGAATATAAACCAATTTTAGAAACAAAATATGGAAGAATGAGGGAGCAAAAACATAAAGAAAAGGCAGAAATAAAAATGGACGAAGCCTCAGTAATTCAAAATGGAAAAGTGTTAAGCAGGGTTGATTCCCCATGTGTTTTGCCAGCAGCTGATTATGACCGAATAAAGGACTATAGAAATTACATAGACTATTATTTTGAATATAATAAGGCGAATGAACTTATTTGTTCTCAGTTTATTAATAAACAAATCTATGGGAATTCCGAACTCGATGTATTTATAAAAAAAGGATTCAAAACAAATGAGGAGATAAATATAAGGAAAACGCTTGTACCGGCTTATTTAGCCTTGGTTCTCACACTTGGAATAACAATATGGCAGAATTTTTCTGCTGATAATTCTGATATAATTACAATCCAAAATCAACTTACTGAGATTCTGCAAACCTTAAATGATAATCCATCGCCTGATTTGACAGAGATAGAAAATAAGATACAAGAAATAATTGATACTTCAGATATATCAATAAGTAAATAAACAACTAGATGATATATTACAAGAAATAAAAGAATATAAACAAATGCCATGATTTCTATAGGGATTTGTTTATGGCAATTTTGTAAAATATGGTTTGTGGTGTTCTAGCAATAATTCAATCAAACCCAAAACAGCGTCAGGGCAGTTATAAGTCGAGAGATTTGTAGCTGCCCTTTTTTATTGCTTTTGGACACGATGTCCAGAAGCGGAAAGGAAAATTATGAGGTATTTATTACATCGGCTGTATGTTCCACCTTAGCGGAGCATACGCACATGGAAATGCAGATCGGAGGTACTTATGCAAGAGGAAGTAACGCAGAAAACAATCGCTCTTGTAATTAAGACCGCTAAACTGGATGCCAACGTCTTAAAGGCTGCAATGCGGATGTATTTGAACCACCGCAGGCAGAAAGCACAGAAAGCGCATGGTAAAACTTCTGTGAAAAAGCTGGTTGGCGAAGGCGTGGGAGTTGCATCTATCGAAGTGACGGATGGCAATATCAAATCCTTTGAGCGGGTAGCTCGTAAATATAATGTTGATTTCGCCGTCAAGAAAGACAAGACAACGGACCCGCCCAAATATGTGGTATTTTTCAAGGGCAGGGATGCCGATGCGGTAGCACAGGCATTCAAGGAATTTGTTTATGGTAATGAGAAACGAAAGAGCAGAACTTCCGTAAGGGAGAAACTGAAACGCTTTAGGGATGCAGTATCACAGAATAAGAACAGAGAACGGAGCCGGGAAAAGAATAAGGACAGGGGGCAGAGCCTTTGAGTAACATCATTGAAGGCATAACCAAAGACCTGAAGGCTATCCCGAAAAATCTGAAAGCAAAAGCAGGCGGTATGGATACCAAGAAGCTGGTGCTTTTGAATCTGCCCTATATCTTTGTTGGATATTTCTGTGATAAGGTTGCATGGCTGTGGAGAGTAGCGGAGGGGACAAATGCTTCTGATAAGATGATGGCAGTCATGAACCGTTTTGATAAGCTGTTTGCCAACCCTTTGCCCAGCTTCCACCCAAGAGATTTACTGATTGGTGTGGCAGGTGGCATAGCACTCCGACTTGTGGTGTATTACAAAGCCAAGAATGCCAAGAAGTTCCGGCAGGGTGTAGAATACGGCTCCGCAAGGTGGGGAAATGCCAAGGATATAGAGCCATATATGGACTCTGTGTTTGAAAATAATGTCCTTCTGACACAGACAGAACGTCTGATGATGTCCGGCAGACCGAAAGAGCCGAAGTATGCAAGAAATAAAAATATTCTTGTTATTGGTGGCTCCGCTTCCGGCAAGACTCGCTTTTTTGTGAAGCCAAATCTGATGCAGATGCACTCGTCTTATGTTGTCACTGATCCGAAAGGAACAGTACTGGTGGAGTGCGGAAAAATGTTAAAAAGGGGCAAGTACAAGATAAAAGTTTTGAATACCATAAACTTTGCTAAATCCATGCATTACAATCCTTTCGCCTACATTCGGAGCGAAAAGGATATTTTGAAACTTGTAAACACGATTATAGTCAACACCAAAGGAGAGGGACAGCAATCCGGTGAGGACTTCTGGGTAAAGGCTGAAAAGCTCTATTATACGGCACTTATCGCTTATATCTGGTATGAAGCTCCGGAGGAGGAGCAGAATTTCGCAATGCTGATTGATATGATTGATGCCAGCGAAGCCAGAGAGGACGATGAGAACTTCAAAAATGCCGTGGACTTATTGTTTGAGGAGCTGGAAGCAGAAAAAACCAATCATTTTGCGGTAAGACAGTACAAGAAGTACAAACTTGCTGCCGGAAAGACAGCGAAATCAATCTTGATTAGCTGCGGTGCGAGGTTAGCACCATTTGATATTAAGGAGCTGCGTGACCTTATGGAATATGACGAGCTGGAGCTTGATACTCTGGGAGAGGAAAAGACAGCATTATTCGTTATTATTTCTGATACCGATGCCACATTTAATTTTGTGGTATCAATCATGTATTCACAGCTCTTTAACCTGCTTTGTGATAAAGCGGATGATGTTTATAACGGAAGGCTCCCGGTTCATGTGCGCATGCTACTTGATGAGTTTGCGAACATTGGGCAGATTCCACAGTTTGAGAAGCTGATCGCTACAATCCGTAGCCGTGAAATATCAGCTTCTATTATTTTGCAGTCAAAATCCCAGCTCAAGGCGATTTACAAGGACAATGCAGATACCATAGAGGGCAATTGTGATACCACATTATTCCTTGGAGGAAAGGAAAAGACCACGTTAAAAGAGTTGGCGGAAGTATTGGGTAAAGAAACGATTGACCTTTATAATACCTCGGATACAAGAGGTACGAGCCAGTCCTATGGTCTGAATTATCAAAAGACCGGAAAAGAGCTTATGAGTCAGGATGAGATAGCGGTCATGGATGGCGGAAAATGTATCATGCAGCTTAGGGGCGTGAGACCTTTTTTCTCAGATAAGTTTGATATAACAAAGCACAAGCGGTACAAGGAGCTGTCCGATTTTGATCCGAAAAATGCCTTTGACATTGAGGACTATGTGAAGCATCTGCATCGCATGAAGGTCAACACCGGACACAGAGGTAGATGATGCCTTTGATTGTGGAGAAGTTGAGGGAGATACAACGAAATAGTGACTTTTGGACAGAATGTCCTAAAGTGCAGAACTTACAACTGAATATGGAACCATTAACCTCTGGACATTGTGTCCAGAAGCAAAAAGAGTTTTGTTATGTATTTTCATACATCTCAAAACTCTTTCTTTATGAAAAAAATTTAGAGAAAGAACGAGGGAAAATCCTCTGCTCGTCAGAGGACTCGCATTTTCCTTCGGAAAACAAGGAGGATAATTAAAATGTCATTTTTTACAACAGCAGTAACAGGATTAAAGACGGTAGTAACCGTAATCGGAGCAGGTGTAGGTGTTTGGGGAGTTATCAATCTCCTGGAGGGCTATGGTAATGATAATCCCGGTGCAAATGCTCATGTGCGGTAAAGAAGCGAACAATCAAAAACAAGAGATAGACTGCCAGCACCACACTATTCCGAACCAAAGACCAAAAGACAAGCATTATGGAAATGTGCATAACAGGCTATGGAATCATGGATAACTCTATTCACAGCACATGGAAAAGCTAAAGTGCAGCTTTCCCACATCCTGCAAACAGAATTACCCACAATTCAACGAGATAGCCAGTTGTACACATTCCCACAATGCCGACGACTACGAAATTCCTTTCATTCATCTATACCAAACATGATTGAAGTTGACAAAGTCTCTTTCAAACGATATAATTAAACTCAAAGTTTAATTATTTTCAGGAGGAAGAAATGGGACGAAGAAAAAAAGAACCGAAGAGTGTACATAGAGAAAAAATTGCTACTGCTGCGTCCGCATTGTTTATGGAAAAAGGCATAGCAGCAACATCTATGGACGATATTGCGAAAGCAGCTGGATACAGCAAGGCGACTTTGTATGTGTACTTTGAAAACAAAGAAGAAATTGTTGGTATTTTAGTGCTGAATAGCATGAAAAAACTCTATGATTACATAGCTTCTGCATTGACACAACAAGAAACAACAAAAGAAAGATATGATTTTATTTGCCGTGGACTAATTCAGTATCAAGAAGAGTTTCCTTTCTATTTCAAAATGGTATTGGATAAAATCAATATTGATTTTGAAAGCCATGATTATCTGGTCGAAGAAAAAGAAACTTATCAAGTAGGTGAAGAAATAAATGAGAAAATAAAAGAGTTCATAGTATCCGGCATAGAGAAAGGTGATCTGCGCAACAATCTGGAAATTATGCCAACTATCTTTAATTTTTGGGGTATGCTATCCGGGATTATTCAACTAGCTGCAAACAAAGAAGAATATATCAAAAAAACAATGGGATTATCAAAAAGCCAATTTTTAGAGCAAGGTTTTCAAATGTTATATTATTCTATTGCGTGTGGAGGGAATGGTTATGAGTGAGAAGAATATACTTGCGATTTTAGGAAGCCCTCATTCAAATGGAATGACTGCGGCTATGTTAGATTGTGCAATTCTTAAAGCTGAAAAAGCAGGCTATATAGTAACTAAAATCAATTTATACGAAAAAAATCTTTCTTACTGTAAAGGCTGCAGGGCGTGTATGAAAACACAAACTTGTATTCAAAAAGATGATATACAGGAAATTGTACATCTTATCCGTAAATGTCAAATAGTAATTCTTGCTGCTCCTGTTTACTGGGCGAATGTACCTGCCCCGGTCAAAAACTTATTTGACCGATTATTGGGAGCGGCTATAGAAGAAACAAATACCTTTCCTAAGCCACATCTGCAAGGTAAGAAATATTTGCTTCTGACTTCTTGCAATACTCCTTTCCCTTTTTCGTGGATATTCGGACAAAGTAAAGGTGCAATCCACAATATGAATGAATTTTTCAAGACAGCGGGTATGAAATCAATAGGAAAAATTGTATGTGCAGGCGCAGCAAATAAACAGGAACTGCCAAAGCAGACGGTCAAAAAGATTGAGAGGTGCTTGAAATGAAAATATCACGAAAAAAAATAATTTTGTCTATTGTTATATTCATTTTTACTATTGGCTTAATAGGGGGCGCAGTTTACTTAAAGAATGTTGCAGATTATAAACAAGCGGTAAAAGAAACCACTTTTGATGAAATAAATATTTCTGATGTTTCTGACGGAGTTTACATCGGAGAATATGATGTGAATTTTATATACGCAAAAGTGGAAGTAACAGTACAAAATAGAGAAATCACAGATATTATCATATTGGAACATAGGCATGAACATGGAAAAGCTGCTGAAACCGTAATTAACGAAATTGTTGATGAACAGAGAATTGACGTTGATGCGGTATCAGGTGCAACAAATTCAAGTATCGTTATAAAGAAAGCTGTTGAAAATGCTCTGAAAAGTGGATTGTAGCATTTTAAATGTAACTTGTAAACCAAGCACTGTTCTATGTGGTAGAAAGGGGGAATTTCCATGACCTGTACAGAAGAATATCAAGAACGCATCGAGTACACGTTCCATGCCTTTTGTAAAGTCGTTATCCGCAACGCCATGTATACAGCGTTAAGGACAAGGAGCAGGAAGAACAAAAGAGAAATATCCCTTGATTACCTCACAGAAGAAAAGCACTACCCGTTAGGCACAGAAGATGAATATTTCATAGTAGGAGAGACACTGGCTATGGCAGACCACACGCTATTAGATCCGTCCTGGTTTG